>NZ_JAUBRA010000125.1:0-8346 GCF_036701555.1 Microcoleus sp. Pol10D4 | reverse complement strand
ATGAGGACGACCCGACATTGTAATACTATCCTTTACTTTTTACACAAGTCTATCACATCTTTAAAAAAATGGTATAAAACTTAAACACCTTACTCTCTTTGAGGATTATTAGCTGCTTGACGATTATTATCTACATGGTTATCATCTAGTTTTTTACCTGCAACTTTTTCAATGAATTCATAAGTCTTATCAGACAAAAGGCCGGCTGCAAAGGCTAATAATATCAAAGTCTCTCGCCGCACTTGGTTAATGTTTGAAGTAGAGACAAACGAGTGAAGCGAAATATTAACAATAAAAACAGCAATAGCAAGGGTCATTCCCAAGGGAGGTCTATAAAAATATTCATACAAATCAACCTTAATGGAAGGATCAATATGCCTTCTGACAAGATATATCCAACTGCCAAAACCGCCCAAGATAAGCAGCAGGATAAACAGATCCAAAAAACTAATTTGTGATTTTCTTGCAGTGGCCGAAGCCTGCCTTGCCTTTACCCATAAAATTGCTTCTACGGGCAGATCGATTTCTTGTTCCTGAAATTTTTGGAATTTTTGAGAGCCTGTCTCCACGTTTGTGGCACGGAACTTTAAAGGTATAATATTATTATTTATCTTGAAATTACTACTAACAGAAACTTCAGGAGAGAAGTCAGCAATTGCTTCAAGTCGTTTGGCAACAATATCAAATAGAGCATTATACTCATTAGAATTTGGAGCACCCCTGTTGTCTCCGTTTGCTTGATCAATTTCGTCAGCATCTCTCCAATTAACGCTTACTTGCAGCCGATCCAGCACTATAGAGATAGGGGGAATAAAAGTTTGATTTCTTCCAGGATACGTCTTCTTGATATAGTCGTTCAACATAGCAGAAACGTCACTTGAAGTTATATTTGTGGGACTTGTTAGTGGGCTTGGGCTTGAAGTTGGCCCCGTGATGCCTAAAGCACTCGATTTGTTGCTAGAAGCAACTACTTCAGCAATTTCCAAAATGATAGTGGATGCTTTTCCACTTACTGCTTGCATACCAATCACCGCTAACAAAATAGCCCACACTAGCAGACAGGTATTTGAAATAATTGCATTTGTTTTTGAAATTTTTATTATTGATGATGAAGGCTGCTCTTTTATCGGTGTACTATTTGATGTATTTGATGAATTATTTTCTGTTTCTATGATAGGAGTCTTTAGGAAATCATTTGTGTTTGACATATTCGTATTATTTTTTAAAATAGACCTTTAAATAATGAATGTAGTGAGTTAAGAGTTTTGTAAATGTTCAATTTCAGAATATTGAATCCAATTTATAGTGAGGATGATCATCCTTGCAATTAAAGAGCGATCACCTCACCTAGTGTAGGAAATCGATTCTTCCTACTACGCTTGTTCTTTAACCATTCCAGCTAATGCGATCGCCCTATTCACGCTCTTCAATCGGCTCATGTTGACTGAAGTAGGTTGTGAAGTTGGGCGATCGCACTTAATGCTCAAAAGCAGTTTACTTACTTTGTAGTAACTTTCCCTAACCCATCAAAGCTGGACGTTCCACATAGGTGACCCGATGCAAAATCCGCCAAGTCTTATTGGGTGAACCAGTCGCAGTTTGACGCAAGGCACGAGCTTCTGCATCATTACTAGCTAACCATTCGGGATCTACCACATAGGCAAAGAAATCATTGAAGTTGTTGGTGCTACCTTCGAGGTAAAAGCTCATAAAGGGATAGAGATCGCCTCTCTATAGTAGACCTCTTGCAAAATAATTTTGTGCTATTGTGGAAAGTTTAGGCAATTTTATAATCTAGCAGGCTCGGCAAGTTTAAGGAGATGCCAATCAACCCAATAATTCAAAGTTTTACCTAAACTTGAGCAGACTCTTAAGGATAACACATATTTTTTTTGAAAGAGGTCTAGTAGGAAAGTGATCGCACTTTCTGCCACCCCTGCGCTCGCCCTTTCCATTAAAAAGAGATCGCCTTCCTAAAGTAGGAAAGCGATCGCCCCTTTCCACTAGGCAGGTAAGAGTTTTTTGGCGAGTTCGAGTGCAGCTTGTTGTGGACTCATAAAATTGAAACTTAAGGCAAGATGCTGCGATTGTCCTTTCATAAACACGACCTCAATTGCCATCAGGACACTACCGCCTTGCGTCGCTTCGAGTGTCCCTTCAAACTGAGCAGACTTAACATCCAGCAGTCCCCCTAAGCCGACATCAGCAATAAATTGACCCACATCTGCCATTGCTCCGACAGACTTCTTGATGCCTTCTAAGGTGAGAATTGCAAGGTTCAACGCACCCTGCGCCGTTTCACGAGCGGTAAACAAACCCAATATCCGGGGGTCAGCGTCGATAGGGACGTTTTTAGCTGCCTGCTCCATGCCCCGCAGTGTCAGCTTGGCTGCTTCTAGGACACCATTCGCGGTTCCACGAGCAGTATAGAGTCCAAGCATACGAGGATCGGCATCAATGGGGAAAGATTGGGCACCTGCTTCCAGACCGCGCACAGTTTGCTTAGCCACTTCTAATACACCGTTAGCAGTAGCTTTGGCAGCTTCAATGCCACCAATTTTGGTATAAAGAGCCCCAATTTCAGAGCCTTTCGCCGTGGCATAAGCTGAAAATTCTGCCCAACGGTAGGATTTCTCGTACCAGCGCGACTGATCAAACCAGCGCTTTTTATTGTCAATATCACTCTTAAGCTGTGCAATTTTGCTTTTGGTGCTATCGATTTCCTGTTGTAGCTTATTGACTTGACTTTGGGCTTGGCTGAGCGCAGCCTGAGCATCGCGTAAGCGACTGGTATCGCGCTCACGCTCACCCTCGATAGTCTTTTTCATGTTGTCAATATCACGATTCAGCTTATTGACTTCATCCTGGGCTTTGCTGACTGCAGCCTGAGCGTCGCGTAACCGGCGGATATCACGCTCTCGTTCACCCTCAATAGTCTGGCGCGTTTCCGCAATTGTATTGTTCAGCTTATTAACTTCATCTTGGGCTTTGCGTACATCGTTTTGGGCTTCGGTCAGTTCGCGAGTAGCACTATCAGCAGCCGATTTAATCGCAGCAGTAGCTTTCTCCCGCAGGTAAGACAGCAGATCGTTTTTCATGGATGCCTTAACCGACATACTGCCGCCACTCTTGAAGTCTTCGCCCTTAACCTCCAGGGTGGCCTCGAACAGATTAAAGATTTTTCCTGAACTAAAGAAGTAAAATCCGTTATCTGAGAATTGCACCTGAGTTTCGCTAACCAATCCCAAAAGCTCAACAACACCAGAGATATCAATGGTAGGAGATACCATTGGGTTGGGTGACAGTTTGAAGTAAAGGGAGGGATTGGGTTTTCCACCAGAGCCTTTCAGTTTAAAGACACCGCCCATGTCAATCGGCTCAACTTCGGCTTTTAGCTCCGTGCCTTCGAGGTAGTCAATGGAGAGGGAAGCAGTCGCCCGTAGTCCCCAAAGATTGAGGGTACCACCCAGGTAAAAGCCCTGGTCAAAGGTCAACTCACCAATACTCGTGGGCTGGGGTACGATATAGATGTTAACATTCTCGAAGCCAATGTTTAGAACTGTGTTCGCTAAAGAGGAGGGAATAGCCCGTGCCACAGATGCACCGCAGAAGGTACTGATCACGTCCATCAGGTAGAGGCGGTTAAAGGCGATCGCCAACATACTGCGGCTAGGCATGGCAGAGTCAAACTTCACTGCAACAGCACCCTGAAAGCTCCCCACTTGCAAAGTGCCAGCAATACCGATAGTCGGTAACGGGGGCGGGAAGCTTACCCCTAAATCGAGGGCAATATTGGCGATTGTTACTCCTTTCGTGTCAAAGGGTTCGTTCCAAATGCCTAACATTGATGCCTGTAAAAGAGCGGAACGGGGCTGCACCTGCATTCCCCCAACAAATGCTAGAGTACTTTTATTCAAAATGGCAGTGACAGTACCTAATAGCGTCAGCGAAAAATTGGTGGGTGCAGGTTGGAGTCGGAACTTGATATCCCCGAAGGCAACGCCATCCGACAGTTTAAACTCACCGTCAATTTGTGCTTCCAGCAAGATATCAGAGGGGCTGCCACCGATCGCCGTATAGACTCGCAGCCGCTCAATTCCTAATAGAGCGTCTACCCCGATCCCTCGCATATCTAGATTTGCGATGAAATTAAGCCCGCGACTCACCGTTAGATCAGATCCGGCTTCCGCCAAGCTGGTTAGAACTAGCGCTCGGTCATCGGCGGACGATAACACCATAGCCGTATCTGAAAACTTGAGCCCATCCAGCACTTTCAATTCATCAGCAATCGTGGAGAACTTCCAAGAGGTTGGCGGCAAAAAGCCCACAATAAATCCCCAGTCGCTAGCAATTTTCTTGACCAAAAGTTCTACGATTCCCAGTGGAGAATCGGCTTTCAAGGAGAAAAACTTACTCTTGGGAGCAATAGTAATTGCAACATTTTTGAAATCAACGTCTTGGACACTTGCAGGCAGAGGCATATCTCGTAGCAGGCTACTACCGCAGAGTTCCTGCACAATGGATGACAACTTAAGGGCAGGTACCTGGGCTTTTAACACAAACTCACCGGGGAACGAATAATCGCTGCGGAAGGAAGTCCCGGCCACTTGAAGTTCGCAACCCATGATCCCTTTGATTGCTTTTTTGCCGTTTTCAGTGAGCGTCCGATTTAGGATGAGACTGATGTCGTCAAGTTGTAAACCATCGATTCCTACAGGAATTTCCCAGGAGTCCATCGCGGCGGCGTTGACTGTAAACTCCCCTGTTTTGGGTGTGAGGGACAGATTAAAATCAGTCAAATCCAGATTGGGTACTTCACTAGGGAGATCAACTAAACTTCCCATCAGTTTATCCACTACAGATGTGAGGGAAATGCGTTGTCCCGGTGTAATCTCCCCAGAAAAGACGATCGCACGGTCACTACCATAATCACTGGTAAGAAGGAGTTGAGTCCCATCAATATTGATCGTGCTATTCAACTGTGCGGTAACTAATTCTCCAGTGGAATTAATCTGTCCCTTGATCGAAGTTAGAGCCAAGGTGGTACCGCCTAAATCAATTTCCCAGTCATTCGCCAGTGTAAAGGCAGCACTGTAAGTTTTGGCTTTCGGGTGAGTTTCGAGCTGTAAAGTTTGAAGTTGACTGCTGGGTAGTTCTGAAGGATCGAGTGGTAAAGCTACCAATAAATCGGCAACAGTAAGCTGGCTTCCGGCTTTGATACCTCCTTTAATAATCACTTCCGGCAGGAGGTTGCAGGTCATATCCAGCTCACCTGTCCCTAAAGTCATCGAGCCTTTGGTCGTTATCTGAGTCACCTTTTGGTCAAACAATTGAAATCCCAGCTCAATTTGATCCAGCACCGGTAGGCTAAGTCCTACGGATTTTAAACTATCCGTGAGGCTGCCGATGCCAATTTGGGCTGCGAGTTCAGTTAGCTGTGGCATTTGCTGTGATGTGACCGTGAGCAGTAGAGTGCCACTATTTGGATCTGATAACGATCCTTGTACCGTAAGGCTACGATCAGCGGTCAACTTAAAGGTTCCTTCTAAATCCAAAGTTGCGCCAAAGTTTTCTTCTTCTCCCTGATTCAGAGTCAACAGAATTTTGGCTAACTCCAGGCTGCCTGCTCCACCGCCAGCGATAGGGTAAACAAGGGGTTTGGTCATCGCCACTTGCAAAGAATCCTTATCCGGCTGAGAGATGTGAACGTTGCCCAGGTTGATCCCGGTATCTCCCATGAGACCATCGAGGAATTCAAGAATGGCTGGGGAGTCAATAGAAATTCCTTCTAAAGGATTAACTTTTTGGGAAAGATTGGACTCAATTTTATCTTTAATCTGGCTCAGGAGCATCTTTAATCTGTCCTTAACTAAGGGGTTTAATTCATCTCAATCAGGAATATACTTAGAGGCGAATACAAAAATTACTTCATCAACTAAGAGGTATCACTGACCTTTTCTTCTCCAGTGTTCAATTCTTGAGTAACAGTATGAAAAATTGTTACAGGGTCTTGGCACTGTTTTCAGTGGCAGCTTTTAGCTCCACTTGAGCGGTCTGTAGAGCTAATTCAGCCTCGACCAATCGGGGATCTAACTCGATGGGATTGTCATAAACTCTATTGACAAAAGCTGCAAGCTGAACCTTACTTTTCTCTAAGTTCATTATTGCCACCAGTTTTTCTGCTTCAAGTTGGCTAATTTTGACTTCGCCTTCGCTAATCGCTTGACTGCGCCATTTGATTTCGATGTCTAACTTGTTGCGTTCTTGTGATTTCTCTATTTGGGCAACGCTGTGATACCAGGATTTCCATTCGTCAATTTCCTGCTTACGTTTTTTACACTCTTGTTTTTCTTTGTCAATTTTTTTCTGTACTTTATCAAGTTGCATCTCTGCTTTGATAATCTCAGACCTGATTGCGTCTTCTGAACTTGGTGGATTCGCTCTTTCAGTTTCGATTTGCATTCTTAATTCTGAGAACACACGAGCCAAAAAAACTATTTTGGACTGAGCCTCCCGTACTCGTTCTGTGGGGGAGAGAGAATATTTTTGTTGAGTCATAATTATTGATTGCGACGTTTTCCTAAGTTCTCAATCAGGACTAATACCCATAAGCCATCGAAATTGAGGATCTGAATTGGCAACTTTAGGCTTTTAATCAGCCACTTATTGAAAGTAGTTTTGCATAGCAAAGCTACAGTCCTGGAACCGGCTACCAGTATTGCTAAAGTTGTGTAAATGCTTCCTGATTAGCCCAGTCAACCTGTTGATTAGTTGTCCTACAAGCACTTGATTTTCATCTAGAGCGTCTCAAGGATTGAAAGCTGCAAAATTATCTGCATTACGTCTGATCGCAGCTTCGCTAGATTCACCCATGCTTTGAAACCCCTGACAATTAATAATCTATAAAAACTTCCCGATGCTGTCTATACAGGAAAGTATGGACTTGTCAAGTAGGGAAAGTATGATTTAAGGTAGAGGCAGTTTTATACATAGCGAGAAAATAGATGGAATTTGAGCAGGCATTGGAGATTGTCAACCATGCGATCGCCCGCAAAATCGCTAGAACGCTCACTGAGGTTGAAGTTGCTCTTTTGTTCGGTGCCTGGAATAACTTGACCTACGATCGCATCGCCGAGCGATCGGGCTACTCCATCAACTATCTCCAACGGGACATTGGCCCCAAATTCTGGAAGCTTCTCAGTGATGCTTTGGGCCGCAAAGTCAACAAAACCAATCTGCGCGGCATTCTCACTCACTTTGATACCCCGATCGCCACTCCCAAACCTCAAGTCCAACGTTCAATTGATTGGGGCGAGGCGATCGATGTTTCCACCTTCCAAGGTCGAGCCGAAGAGATTGAAACCCTTACTCAGTGGATAATTCAAGATCGCTGCCGACTCATTGCCCTCGTGGGAATGGGTGGTATCGGTAAAAGTACCTTAGCGGCTAAAGTCGCTCAACTCTTACAAGAACAATTTCAATTTGTAATTTGGCGATCGCTGCGTAACGCCCCTCTTTTAGATACGTTGTTGTCCGAACTGGTGCCTTTCCTTTCTAACCAGCAAGATATCCAAGCTAAACCGGAACGGCTGCTGTACTGGCTGCAAACCCATCGCTGTTTGGTGATTTTGGATAATCAAGAAACGATTTTACAAGCAGGCAATTGCGCCGGATACTACCAGCCAGATTTCACAGACTATGGTGAATTATTTCAATTACTCGGAGAAGCCAGTCATCAGAGTTGTATTTTACTCACCAGTCGTGAGAAATCCTCAAAAGTCGCCATATTAGAAGATTTAAACGGAGCAGTGCGATCGCTTTCTGTGCAAGGTTGCAGAGAAACATCCCTGGCATTCATTGACTCCCAGCAACTCGTGGGAACCGATGCGGAAAAACGCCAACTTTGTGAATTGTATTGTTGCAATCCGCTGGTAGTAAAAATAGTTTCTGCCTCTATTCAGAGTTTGTTTGATGGAGATATTGCCACATTTTTGCAAGAAAAGACACTGGTATTTAATGGCATCCGCCGCTTGTTAGCTCGGCAATTTGAGCGATTGTCGCCCGTAGAAAAAACCATCATGTATTTGTTGGCGATTAATCGAGAATCTACAACCATTGCTCAACTGCAAGCCCACATTGTACCGGCAATTTCACGGGCGACCCTATTAGAGTCCCTAGAATCCTTAACGTGGCGCAGCTTAATCGAAAAGCGATCGGGTGAATATACCCAACAGCCCGTCGTTATGGAATATGTCACAGACTGTTTAATCAGGGTAAACGCATCTAAATTAATTTGACAAACACCTAAATTTGTGCATTACTAAATAACTAAAAAAACTTTTAAAA
>NZ_JAUBRA010000124.1:0-8514 GCF_036701555.1 Microcoleus sp. Pol10D4 | reverse complement strand
AGTCCCCTATTAGCCAACATCGCTCTTAACGGGATTGAAAGTATTCACAGATACCATAAGGATGGATTTAGAATAACGGACAAGACCCCAGCGTCAAAAGTTGTTGAAACATCAATCCGCTATGCGGATGATATGGTGATACTGCTCAGACCTCAAGACGATGCAGTCAAAATACTTGCCGACATTGATAGTTTTTTAGCAGCAAGAGGAATGATGGTAAGTGCTAAGAAGACCAAGATTACCGCCGCGACAGATGGCTTCGACTTTCTCGGCTGGCATTTCAAAGTGTTAAGCGACGGAAGATTTAAAAGCTACCCCTCTGTGGATAACTTTAAAAAGTTCCGTTTGAAGGTAAAGAACATCGTTAATTGCTCGAATTATGGTTCTCAGGTAAAAGCCGAAAAGCTAGCACCAATAGTTAGAGGATGGAGAAATTACCATAGGTTCTGTGATATGTCAGGGTCAAGGTTTTCACTTTGGTTCTTAAATCACAGAACACACACGGTATTTAACAAGGAAGCCAAAAATACCAGAGAATCAAGCGTTAAGCTTGTTAAGAAGGCATTCCCAGCAGTTCCTTACTCCGAAAACAAACACATCAACGTCAAAGGGGACAAATCGCCCTACGACGGAGATTTAACCTACTGGAGCGAACGCAATAGTAAGTTATACGATGATTTGACCTCTAAAGCCCTCAAAAAGCAAAACCATTCATGCGGTCATTGTGCGATGAAATTTATGAGCGACGAACGAGTAAATCTGCATCACATCGACGAGAATCATGATAACTGGAAACCTAAAAATCTTCTAGCAATCCACGAATCCTGTCATGACTACTTACACATGAGCAAAAGGGTCACTCCCTAAGAATATCGGGAGCTGGATGCACGGAAACGGGCACGTCCAGTTCTAACTGAGAGGTGCTGGGGATAATACCCCACATCGACTCAAACTGATGGCTAATCATAAACTGGCTGCCTCGATTGCTGATATGGGTTTCTTTGAATTCCGACGCCAATTGACCTACAAGTGCAAGTTGTATGGCTCAAAACTTGTAGTAGTTGACCGATGGTTTCCATCCAGTAAAACTTGCTCTAATTGCTCCACCAAAAAAGAAACTCTCGGACTTTCTGAGCGAGTGTTTGAATGCGGTCATTGCGGTTTTGTTATGGACCGTGATTTAAATGCAGCGATTAATTTGTCAAAAACCGTCAGTTAGACGGGGCTAGCCTGTGGACTGGTTAGTGCCGACACCGCCAGAATGAAGCAGGAAGTAAGTTTCACAATACTCAGGAGTAGATTTGTCTAGTTATGAGTAGTTGTGAGTAGGTCTTATGTAACGGTAGTTCAGATAAAATCAATCAAGATGCTTAGTCAGAAATTCTGACAAAGCTGCTGGATAACAGTGATATATCTTCAACACAAATGAATACGCTCTCCTCATTGATGCGGCAGATTGAGCAGCTAGGGGCTGCGCGCTCACTGCGCCAACACATTGCTAAAGTGCAAAATGGCAGCAACAAAGCAGATACCGAGCGCGCTAGCGGGCCTCTCCTGAGCCGTTTGTCGCGCCAGAAATGGCTTCTTCCCGAGACTTTTACTACTAAATTTACAAGTAAAACCTCCAAATCAAGCCTCAAAAATCAAGCTCGTTCCCCTATGTTGGCGCTGGTAGCGGTAGTTTCCCTAAGCAGCACTCTGGGCCACCGCTTCTACAACCAGCCGAAACTGGATGTGGGGACGAAAGCTCCTCAGACGATTAAGGCTCCTGCTACTGCTAGCGTCCCGGATTACAAAACTACTGAAGAACAGCGGAAAGCAGCGCGGATCGGGGCTGTAGCGATATTAATGCTAGATGCTGCGGTCAATCGACAAATTTATCAAGAATTGCAACAATTTTTGCAGCATGGGAGCGATCTACGGGAGGCGGTAGGCCTGTTTCCGTTTGCGAAGTCCTCGGCGCTCTCACTTGCTGTTCAGGTTTACTTGCGGAGCTGTCCTGAGTGGGAGTGGCGCTGGATTTTGGCGCAAGCGGGGGATAAAAGTGCAACTTCCGAGCGATTGAGTTTGGATTCCCCCGCAATTGCTGCGGCAACAGATAACAAGTCTCAGCAAGATGCTATCGCTCAACTGCAAGCTTACAGCCGATCGGTCCGGGCAGCAGACTTTCAAAGCCTGACAGACAGTATTTCCTCTGCTCGCCAGCGCTATCTCAATGCTGTGGAGGCGCTGGGAAAACCGTCGGTTTTGGGGCTGCCCCAGATTTACGATACTTCGCTGTTTGATTGGTCGGATGCAGCTTGGCAGAAAACCCAAACCGGTATGAGTCGGGCGGCAAAAAGGATGGTGGCTCAAGGTATCCCGCAGGGGTTGCCCAAAGAGATTTTGAAAGAAGCCGTGAACCTGCAAGTGGCTGATGAAGTGCCGTTAGAGTCCCAAGGTTTGGCCGTGGAGGGTTTAACAGCGATTTTGCAGCCAAATCTGGTGAGAGATCGCGAGGAAACCAAACAGCTAGCTGAATTAGCGGCGCAAAAGGTGAAACCGGTGATGATCGCAGTAGATCAGAGCGAGATAATTGTTGCACAAGGACAAGAGATCTCGCAGCAAGATTTCGTGTTGCTGGACTATTTTGGTTTAAGCCGGCGGGGGGTGAATTGGCTGGGGCTGACGGGTTTTGTTTGTTTGGTCGCGGGGGCAATTGCGATCGTACTGCTGGTGGAAAGGCACTACCGCTTGCGCCGCAGAGATCATTTGCTATTGCTGCTGCTGACTTTGAGCGCGCCGGTGCTAGTGAGTTTGGGGCTGCCTTGGACCAGTTTGCCGGCGATCGGGATTTTAGCGGGTGGCTTCTACGGTTCGGCAGTGGGAGTGACTGTGGTGGGGCTGCTGTCGGCGCTGCTGCCCGTGGGCTTAAATGTGGACTTGATTCATTTGGTGGCTAGCGGGGCGGGCGGATTGCTGGGCGCTTTTATGGCCGGGCGGCTGCGATCGCGCGAGGAATTGGCTCTTTTGGGCGTGGCTGTCGGCTTGACTCAGGGCACGGTTTATCTGGTGGGGACTTTGATTGCCAGCGCGGCTGTCGGTGCGATTTGGTACGTCGTGCTCGGTACCGTGGGCGCGCAAAGTTTGGCCGGTTTGGCTTGGAGCGTTGTGGCGCTCGGCATCAGCCCTTATTTGGAACACGTTTTTGACTTGATTACGCCGATCCGGCTGGCGGAACTTGCCAATCCCAACCGCCCGCTGTTGAAGAGGCTGGCTGCCGAGGCTCCGGGGACTTTTCAGCACACGCTGTTTGTGGCGAGTTTGGCGGAGGCTGCGGCCCGGGAACTCGGCTGCAATGTTGAGCTGGTCAGAACTGGGACATTATACCACGATATTGGAAAAATGCACGACCCGCTCGGGTTTTGTGAAAATCAAATGGGCGGGGCAAACAAACATGATGAAATTAATGACCCTTGGGCGAGCGCGGAGATTATTAAAAAGCACGTTACCGAGGGCTTGGTGATGGCGCGAAAGCATCGATTGCCGAAGGCAATTCAGGCGTTTATTCCCGAGCACCAAGGTACAATGTTAATTGCTTACTTCTACCACCAAGCGCAGCAAATTGCTGCAAAAGAAATAGAAGATTTAAAGATGGTTTTGTCAGATGCGGATAATTCAAAATTAACAATCGCAAGTCGCCAAGTGAGGGAGGAGGATTTTCGCTACGATGGGCCGATTCCGCAATCGCGGGAAACCGGGATTTTGATGCTGGCGGATTCTTGCGAGGCTGCTTTGCGATCGCTCAAGGATGCTACTCATGAAGAGGCTTTGAGTATGGTTAATAAGATTTTGAGGGCTCGCTGGCAGGATAATCAGTTGATTGATTCGGATTTAACGCGGGAGGATATGTCTCTAATTGCGGAGATTTTTGTGCGAGTTTGGGAACAGTTCAATCACAAGCGGATTGCTTACCCTAGTGCAGTTTTCACTCCCAGGTAGGCGGAAATTTTTAGTTATAAAAAATCAGTTCGCATTTCAGTTGTGAATGAGATTTCATTGCGCTTTTCCCGCAAAGTGCCATGCACTTCAGGATTGTCGCTGACAATTAACACAGGTTGTTTGATTCCTCAAAATTCCGAAGAGTCGATATCTCTTTCGCCAGCTAGGTGCGATCGCAATTTTTGCCAGTCTGGGGCATCGATCGCATTTGCAAAAGCGATGATAATATCTACAACCCCAGCGCAGTCAACAATCCAGCGGATTTCTGGCCGTTCCTACATCACAAATAAATTTTGTGAGTTGTGAGTTCAAAAGATTTTAATTTTTAACCGCAGATGAACGCGGATAAATGCCGATTGTTTATCTTGATTCTATCCCTTGACTCCAGCAGCAGTTTCTGTTGGCACAATGTATTTTTGCAAGACCAAAAAGAGTCCTAAAACTGGAACAATAGAAATAATAGAACCCGCCGCCACCAAACGCCAATCCAAAGAAAATGTCCCGGCTAAATTGGCTACCCCTAAAGGTAAAGTGTAATATTCCGGCCTGTCTAAAACTAGCAGTGGCCACAGAAAGTCGCTCCAAGAACCGATAAATACAAAAATTCCTAAAGTAACTAAAGCAGGCTTAATTGCCGGAATCATGACGTGCCACCAAATGCCTAATTCGCTGCAGCCGTCGATGCGGGCGGCTTCTTCTAGTTCTTTGGGAACTGCTAGAAATGCTTGTCGTAATAAAAATATGCCGAAGGCTGAGGCTAGCCCAGGAAAGATTACGCCTAAATAACTATTTTTTAGTCCGAGTTGTACTGTCAATATATATAGGGGAATCATGACTATTTGGAAAGGAATCATGATTGTGGAAATGATTGTGATTAAAATGGCTTCGCGGCCGCGAAATTTGAGTCTGGCTAAGGGGTAAGCGGCGAGGGCGCAAAAGAAGACGTTGATGCTAACTGTGAGGCCAGCAATTAGGGTGCTGTTGAACAGGTAGCGGCCGAAGGGGTTGGTTTGCCAAACTTTGATGAAGTTTTCGAGGGTTGGCTGTTGCGGCCACAGTTGCGGGGGAAATTGAAAGATGTTTTCGTTGGGGGATTTGAGGGACGTACTGAGCAGCCACAGCAAGGGAAACAGCATTAAAAGTGCGATCGCGCTCATGAGGCTGTACGTCCACAGGGTGCTCCACGGCGAGGGAGTGTTGTTTGGGGAATTTGGTTTTTTAGTTTTGAGATTGTTCATGGTTGGGATATGATAATAAGTCCTTGCTTCGTGAGAAGCCTTGTTGTCCATAAGGGGATTATTGCCATGAAACCGTTTATTTACGAAACTATGTACATTCTGCGCCCTGATTTGGGCGAAGAAATGACAGACCAGGCGATCGCTAAATATCAAACTATTTTGCGCGATCAAGGTGCTGAAAACATCGAAACTCAGCACCGCGGCAAGCGCCGTTTGGCTTACGAAATCGGCAAGCACCGGGACGGAGTATACGTTCAAATGAACTATACAGCTCCGGGCGCTGCAATTTTTACCCTAGAGCGCGCGATGCGTCTGAGCGAAGAAGTGATTCGCTATTTGACGATCAAGCAAGATGTGCCAGATGCACCGGAAGCTGAAGCGGAAGCTGAAGTCGCCGAGTAGCATTCGTGTCAACTTAACGTTTTATGTAGTAGCAGTCTACTGTTTAACGATTAGGGCCGCTTATTCTCCGGCACGCCTTTCTTAAGGGCTACGCTGTATACACAACTTGAAAAACTAACGTCAGAGCCTTTCGCTCCCCCTGGCATCCTCCTGAAAAAGAGGCTAGGGGGATATCTGGGATTGTGGGTACAGGATAGTTTCTGAAGGGCGGGACTTGATGTTAATTGAAATTATAGGTGAATGGGCGATTGTTTTTCTAGGGGAGGACGATCGCTCTTTTTTTTGGCGAGGCTGCTGGGGCTTAATCTATTTTTATCAACAAAGAAAGCTCGCTTTTTGAGGATGGCGAGGGCGATTCACTTAGCCCAAATCTATTATCTAGTTGACTACAAAAAACTTGACTATGCTTGAGCATAACTGCTTAATCATTGTAAATCTAATTGTGATTAGCTACTTATTAAATTTACTGTTAACTAAGGCAACTTCGACTCTCTTGAGAGGCAAAATTCTGCATCTATAACTCTGAACCCAACTATAAAGTTATTTTTGCCCTTGGCAATTACGTAGCCGCCAAAATGTGGCTCTTAGAAGACGAATATTGTCAAATTTTGCCAACTGCTGCTTGGGGTTGGGCCTGAATCCACGAGCCAAAGCCCGATCGCACTTCCTGCAACCTCGATCGAGATTCTCGCCCCATAGCCCAATTGTAAAGTTTTGTGACAATTTTGATTTGGTAGCTTTAGATACAGAATTGTCTGTTATAGTGATAGAAGAGAAGAAAAAACAAGCCCAACATTAATTTAAAGAATACGGAGGAACCGCATATGTCTACCGAAAATCAAGCTCGCTCTCTGATGATGCGCCACCACCAACTGGTGAAGAACCGCCAGCAATCCATGCTCAACCGCACCGCCACCGAAGTCGGGATGGAAGATACGCACTACTGGGGTCACATTCAAGGCAAACCGCAGCCCAGCTTTCAAGCCAGTTACGATCGCAGCAACGCCACTATGAGCTAGGGCAAGCTCAATTTCGACAATTGTCTACGAAGTTATTACCTAGAATTTGGAGAAATCAGTTATGTCAACTCAAGAACAAGCCCGCAACCTGATGATGCGCCATCAACACGTCGTCAAAAACCGTCAGGAATCCATGCTGAGCCGTGTGGCTGCTGAAGTTGGTTTAGATGCTGGTTCTCCAGCGAATATCGATCGCAAATAACTCCTTTTTTCAACGGCGAGATAGTTGAATAGAGTTTGTTGTTTGCCACCTAAAAATTAATAATGTCAATTACAAAACCGTCGCGACTTCTTCTTGAGTTCTAACTCTAGATTGGAAGCCGCGATTAGTTTTATGGGGAATTGGGAATTGGGAATTGGGAATTGGGAATGGGAAATTGGGTTCAAAACAATCTAAAATCTAAAATCTAAAATCGTTTGACTGAGCGCTCACGCCGAAGTCTAAAATCTAAAATCTAAAATCTAAAATCTAAAATGGTATAATCCCCTTTCAGCAGATTGAAGGCTACTAGGGAGGTCATGATGTCGGACTGGAAAGAAATTGACGGCGGAGTTACAGCACCCAGAGGGTATCGAGCATCGGGAATTACAGCGGGTTTGAAGCCTTCAGGCTTGCCGGATTTAAGTTTAATTTTGTCAGAGGTGGACGCGATCGCCGCCGGAGTCTTCACAACATCAACAGTCCGGGCCGCTTGTGTGGACTACTGCCGCCAGCGTTTGCAAGCTAAACCCAGCGCGAAAGCAATTTTGTGCAATGCGGGACAAGCTAATGCTGCTACTGGCGAACAAGGTTTGGCAGATGCCCTCGAAAGTGCCAAATTGTTGGGAGAAGCGCTGAATATTCCTCCAGAATCTATTCTTTTGGCCTCCACTGGCGTCATCGGACAGCGGATAAAAATGGAACCGCTGAGGGCGGGAATTCCCCGATTAGTTGCTGAGGCATCGGAAACTGGTTCCGATGCGGCGGCTAAAGCTATTTGTACGACTGATTTAGTGCCGAAAACGATCGCCCTGGAAACCATGTTTGGCGATCGGCCCGTCCGCATCGGTGGCATTTGCAAAGGTTCGGGAATGATTCACCCGAATATGGCAACAATGCTGGCATTTGTAACTTGCGATGCAGCAGTGTCGTCGCATTTGTGGCAAGAAATGGTGAGTCGGGCGGCTAACAGAAGTTTCAATCAAATTACTGTTGACGGCGATACCAGTACCAACGATTCGCTAATTGCTTTGGCGAATGGTCAATCCCGCACACCGGCAATTACGGAAATGGGGGCAGATGCGGAAAAATTAGAGGCGATGCTGACAGAAGTTTGCGTGCATTTAGCAAAGGCGATCGCCCGTGACGGCGAAGGTGCAACTTGTTTGGTGGAAGTGCAAGTTAGTGGTGCGCTGGATGAAGTTTCTGCGAGTAAAATTGCCAAAACAATTGTCGGTTCTTCTTTGGTGAAAGCTGCTATTTTCGGACGCGATCCGAATTGGGGCAGAATTGCGGCGGCGGCTGGGCGCGCTGGTGTCGCTTTCGATCAAGAGAATTTGCGGATTCAATTGGGGGATTTTTTGATGATGGAAAATGGACAACCTAAAGAGTTCGATCGCGCTGCTGCAAGTAATTATATGAAAGCGGCTGCGGAGGGAGAATATTTGAAGGCTGATACGGTTTTAATTCAGATTAGTGTCGGGAATGGCAGCGGTTTTGCTAAAGCTTGGGGATGCGATTTGAGTTACGACTACGTGAAGATTAATGCGGAGTATACGACTTAAAAAAGTTCACGACGTTACAAGTCCGGGTGGTTAGAAAGAGACTGTTGGCGAATTAAAAAAGGGTGAAACCAAACATCCCATAATCATGGAAAAAAAACTACAATGAGGCA
>NZ_JAUBRA010000123.1:0-8517 GCF_036701555.1 Microcoleus sp. Pol10D4 | reverse complement strand
GATTTAACAAGCTCCTAAATTCACTTATCATGCTTTCCTACTTTTGTCAAGTTCTAATACTGTACCTACGCCCTAGCTAAACCTAATATACCGGAACACGCCTTTAGCGACTGGATTTCCACCTATAGCAGCCCAGATTTTGAGATTTTAGCAAAACGGCTGGAAAGTTTGGTCGATCGCTACGCAGAGGCTGGGCCAGAAGTAGAAGCAACCTATCGCTACGCTATGCTATGCGAAAGAGACTTTTTTCAGGCAGCTTGGGAAATAGAGTAAATTAAGTTTGTGCAAAAGATATGGATAACTATCTTAAGCTACCTACACGCAGTAAATTTAACAGCTATGTACAGCAGGAATGTAGCCAATACTGCCATAACAACATATTTTCAACGAGGCTGACTACTCAACACTCAACTGGCTTCCACTCAGAGTAAGACAAGGCCGTAAGCGTAGCGATGAAGCGATTGCATAACACTGGAGTTTATCAGTAGCGCTAAAGAGCAAATGCCGAAATACACGACTGTAATGATCAGCCATTTTCGCCAATACCACAACAAATAGCCATTGCCCCAAATCAGGGCGAATTTACTAACAGCTTGCAACCAGCAAAAATGCACGCCAAAATGTCCAACTATTAATGAGTACCCCTCCTAATTTTACTTGCATTCCCAAAGTCGTGAAGCCGCGCATCAGCCAAGGAAACAGGGGATAAAAAGCCACAGAATGCTGATGCCCATCATCTGCATAGCTGTCGCCTAAATTAGCGATTTATATGTGCCATTTACCGTCCCATCAGGAAGCATATAGCAGCGACAAAAATTAACCATTCCCGGATTTTGGATCGCTCCAGGCGCGGAATTACTTCTAACCCTAAATCAGTATTTGTCATGCCTAAAACAGCGCAAGACTGTAGATTTAAAATTAAAGTGTAGTCCGCTGCCGAGCGATCGCCAAATATATACGTAAGTACAGCCGTACTGCTAATTTTAACGTCCGAGTTTATTGGGAATCCCTTCGCAGCCGCCGGGAATAGTCTCTCTCGACTTCGAGCCACACCAAGCGCAGCAGTAATAGCGCTGCTCATCCGACAGCCGCTTGACAGCGGTGAAATCAGCGCGTTCAACCACAGCGCCGGTATGTTCGCCCGTTTGATAGTTCGGAAATTCGGTACGGCTGCGGGGAGATGCAGTTTCTGCCGAGCCGTAGAATAATGCGGCTCCTCTCATGTCGGCGCGAGCGAGATTGGCGTCGTACAAGACAGCGCGGGAGAGGTTGGCTTTCACTAAATCGCACTTGCTGAGATTGGCGCGGACGAGGTTGGCTTCGCTCAAATCCGTCCACCGCAAATCGGTGCCAGCCAGGTTAGCACCCGCTAACATGACATTGAGATCGATAACGCGGATACCGTAATCTCTGTCTTCAGCGTAGCCGCCGTCGCCGTCAAGGATGGGGCGGCCTAAAAGCCGATCGCGCTTCAGCGGAGTAACCAATCTCGACTGCGACAAAAACCGCAGAATTTTAGCTTTACCTTCAGCATCTACACTGCTCATAATCGCAGCGGTACGGCCTTCTGCGATCGCCCTTTCCTGCGGCCAGTCTTCCAAAAACCCTTGTTCGTCAAGGGCTAAGTCCGAAACCCCTTGAAAATAAGCATCGATCGTTTGCTGCTGCGTAATTCGATTTTGCTGAATAGTCAAATCTTTGGATATCACATACTGCCGCCAAGCCACGTAAACGCCTAAAATTGCGATCAAAATTTGGCCCAAAGCACCGATCAACTCGCCGAGAGCCCCGATCGCGTCCCAGTTGATTTGGATGTTGCGGCTTCCCGGTTCCGTATTACTACCGCTGAGCATCAGCAAGCCAACAATCCCAGCTAAAAGCCCAAAGCAAGCGACGATCAGCGTGCGCCAAGTTGGCGGAATTACCTGCACCCAGATTTTGCCCCAACTCGGCCACATTAGCCGCAGCGATATGCCAATCGCACCGACGGCGCCAATTAAGCCCAGCCAAATGTTGTCATTGGCCAGCCCAAAAATCATCGCTGCGATCAACCCCAGCGTCAGGACTGACCCCGACTTCTCAGGAGTCGTTTGTTCCGGCTGCTGTGGCAATAAAACCTTGCGGGTTGGAGGCGGCTGCTGCGGTTTTTCCGGTTCAGCAGTAGCGACGATTATCCCTGATTCTGGTGGCACATTAGGGCTCGCACCGTTCTGACTTTCTACAGTCACGTTAGATTCAGGGCGATTGGGTTGAGAAGAGTTTGGTTCGGGTGTCATGCGTTGAGGCAAATTCTAACTGTGGCTGGTCAATAAAACGATTTTAACCAACCAAGCATGATTCTAGATAATATTACAATATAAATCTCAACTAATTACACTCGAACAGGTAACATACTATGGCCCTAGTACTCCCCAATCTGCAAGAAAAACAAATGGGTCAAGTAATCACTACAATCACCGTCACGAATCGCATCGATCGAGTTATGGCTGAAGGGGGATTTATTTCTGCTGAGGAAGTTCGCTCTGTTATCCTCGATAACGTTGTTGTCGATACCGGAGTAACTCTGCTTTCCTTGCCAGCTCGCATTATTAGCCAGTTAGGCTTAATACAAGTAGGAGAAAGAGATGTAGAAACATCAGCGGGCATAAAAAAGGGTCGAATTTTTGCCGACGCTCAAATTATTGTAGAGGGGAGAGAAGGCAGATTTGATTGTTTAGAATTGCCCGAAGGCGTTTCTGCTGTTTTGTTGGGTGTGATTCCAATGGAAGAACTAGGCTTAGAACCAGATTTGAAAAATCGACGGTTGCGAGTATTGCCGATGAACAATCAGCAAACATATCTGATGGGTTAGTTGAGAGGCGTTTACCGTAACACAAACCTCTCGCCTGTGATTTCTCTCAGCTCCAGCCAATTACCAGCCATCAAAAATGTTTGTCGTTAGGACTAAACTCCTCATAAATTTTTTATGATTTTATTCCTACTTATAAAGTAAGTTTCTTTATTTTGGAGAGGTTAGATATTATTAACGGCACTTAAAAACTCGGCCAAAAACTTGGTTTTTAGGTATATCTAAGGTTTTTGTCCAAGATCTAGCGAGCAGAATAAGCCTTGAGCAAATACACGCTAACCGTCGAAAAAATCAAAACAACTAACCCTACAAGTAACTCAATACTAAACCTTTGAGCATTACCCAAAGCGACAAGAATTTGCTGCCACACCACAAACGCCAACAGCCAGCAAATCTCCGCCTTCAGCCAAACCAAAAGGCTTCGCCCCAACAGATATTGCCGGCGAGCGTTCTCAGAAGTAATCGGTACGGGATAATTAAAAGTATGCGGATAGCGCGATACCGCAGTTAAAACCGCAAAAATAATCGCAGCCACAGCCGGCATGAGCCAAATCGTCACCTTGTCGCCCCAAGCATCAGCCAGCCCCCCCAAGCCGAAATGAATCGGAATTCGATCGGGCAAAACGGCCCAAAACTTGATGATGAGCAAAACAGCCAGCAAAATCGCGATCGCACCTAAAAGCTCTACCGCCACTAAAACAGGCGAAAGCCCCAGAGAAATAATCGGCCGTTGGTTTGGTGGGTTTCCAGTCATGGCTACTGAAAATTAGATTAATATTGAAAATAATAGTATTGGTTCCAATTCCATTCCCCAACAGCTTTCGTTGGGGGTTTCCAAACATCCCGCGAGGTTCTATGACGGCTCAGGTCTTGATTGAAAAGAAAAAGTTAGAAAAACCGCCCCTAACAATACACACATTAGGCGATCGCGTCCTGCGGCAGCCAGCCAAGCGCGTCAAAAGCGTCGATGCAGAAATTCGGCAGCTAGTCCGAGAAATGCTGCAAACCATGTACAGTGCCGACGGTATCGGTTTGGCTGCCCCCCAAGTCGGAGTCCACAAACAAGTAATCGTCCTCGACTGTGACCCGGAAAATCCCGCTACACCCCCAATCGTTTTGATCAATCCCACCATCAAAAGTAGCAGTGGCGATATCTGCATCTTGCAAGAAGGGTGTTTGAGCATTCCGGGAGTTTATTTAGAAGTCAAACGCCCAGAAGTCATTGAAGTCTCCTACCGCGACGAATACGGCCGCCCACAAACCCTGATAGCAACAGAGTTACTGTCAAGGGCAATTCAGCACGAAATGGATCACCTCAACGGAGTGCTGTTTGTAGACAGAGTAGAAAACAAGCTGGCACTAAATGAAGCATTAGTCAAGCATAAATTTTCCCCAAAGGCAGTAAAATCAGTATGATGGCAGGAACTCCGAAAAGTGGTTTACTCTTAGCTCTTTCGTGCATCACTGCGATCGCGGCAGTCGGCTCCATCTTTGAGCTGTCATCGGGAGAAGCTCAACTTGGCAATTTAGTCACCGGCATCATTCTAGCCCTGAGCGTACCGCTAACTGGCATATTTTTCTATGCAGCCGTTCAGGATGCCAGGGCCAATCTATAAGAGTTATTAGTCATTAGTCATTAGTCAGCAGTTATTAGTAATTAGTAATTAGTAATTAGTCAGCAGCTAACAACCAATAACTGTGGAATAAAGACTGCTCAAAAATAACATCAGCTAACAGCTTGCGAGTTCATGACCAATGACTAATGACTAATGACTAATGACTCATAACTCATGACTAATGAAATCGGATTTCTGCGACAAGTGCCAGCCAAAGACGCTGTGGGAACCCCAGTATCCAAGTACCAACTTTCTGAAGATGGGGAATTGGTCATCGGACGCGATCGCAATTGTCAAATAACTTTAGAGTCGATCGTCCACGGCATGGTTTCCCGCCGCCACGCCGCAGTCCGTCCCCTAACTCAGGGTACTTTGACGAGATGGGAAATTTGCGACCTCAACAGCGCTAACGGAACTTATATCAACGGAAAAAAGCTTTCTGGCTGCCAAACTTTAGAAACAGGTGATCGCATCAGTCTCGGCCTTGACGGCCCTGAATTTATATTTGAATCTCCCATAACCGCTTACCAAAATCAACCCGGATTAAGAGCACGACAAACAGGCAATTTTGCTGGTATCGAAAAAGATGCTCTCACTTTAACTCAATTATTCCCGATCGCCTCGACGGGCAAACAATTAAGCCAAAAAGCTTACTTATATCCAGGTATCGCCACAGTTATTGTTGTCGTGTCGATGTTTGTCGCCGTTGGAAATTCCGCAGCATTCAACTTGCTGCTGTCAGCTTACCTCGCCGGTGCGGCTTACTACTTTATCTATCAACTGTGCGGCAAACACAAGCCTTGGTGGGTATTGCTTGGTTCGGCTTTAGCTACAGCCCTGATTCTGAGCAGCCCCTTATTAATTGGATTTATATTCGTATTTAGAGAAATTTTGCCCGGCCGCCTGCCAATCGAAGGCGAAACAATCAGTTTTTTGCCTTTTTTGACCACAATGTTTTTCGGGGCGGGTCTGATGGAAGAATTGCTGAAAGCCCTGCCCGTTTTGGGAGCCATGTTGCTGGGAAATTGGCTGAAAAATCCGTGGCGCGATCGAATCGGCGTTTGGGAACCTTTAGACGGAATTCTGTTAGGAAGTGCCTCAGCAGTCGGTTTTACACTGTTAGAAACTCTGGGACAGTACGTTCCCAATGTCATCCAAAATGTCACCCTGCAAGCAGGGCCGGACGCCGGACAATTAGTAGGATTGCAGTTGCTAATTCCCCGCATTTTGGGTTCCGCCGCCGGACACATGGCTTACAGCGGCTATTTGGGATATTTTATCGGTTTGAGCGCCCTTAAACCCAGGAAGCGCTGGCAAATTTTGGGCGTAGGTTATTTCAGCGCTTCCGCACTTCACGCTTTGTGGAATGCGTCGGGAGCCGCCAGCGTACTTTTGTTGGCGTTGGTGGGAGTTTTGTCCTATGCGTTTTTGGTAGCCGCGATTTTGAAAGCCAGAGCTCTGTCTCCGAATCGAGAGCAAAATTTTGCAACTCGAATATTTTCTGAAAAGTGACTTCTGACTGCTTAATTGTTGAGGTGCGATCGCACCTCAAGCTGCCATTTTTTTCTTGTGTTTTAACCAGCTTAAACCTGCCAATGCTAAAGCTGTCCCCCCAGCAGTGAGAGGTTCGGGAACAGGTTCGGGTTCGGTATTCACTAAAGTGTAAGAAACCTCGGCATTGGGGGAGATATATCTAGAGTATATAACATAGCTGTCGGTGACGATCGATCCATCGTCTATATATGATTGATAGTTCACCTGTCTGTGTACTACCTCCCTACTCCACGAGCCAGAGGTAACTCCGATAGACCAATATGCGCTGCCCTCAACCCTCAAGAAAAAAGGCCCTCCTGGTTCGTCTGGAGGACTGATATAGTCTCTTATCGCACCGTCGCCGCCACTGGCTTGCACTCCGAGAAACTGCCCTTCACGAAATACAGCTCGAACCCCTGCCAAATTATCATATTCTTTTGTGCTTCCCAACTCGGGAAAAGTAAAACCGTACATTCTTCCCTCGGAAACTGTCCCCTCGGAAATTCCTTCAATGTCTATTCCTGTAAGCAAGGAGTTATCCACCTTTAAAAAACCGCTACCTTGACCGTCAAAATTGATATTGTAGGTGAGTACGGCGGCTTGTGCTTTGTCTACTCCTACCAATGACACGGCAGAAAACAAACTTAAAATTGTGCTAGCGATCGCACTTCCTAATCTGGGCCTTAGTTTGTGACTCATTGTTTTTTTTATTAAGCTTCACGTAAGTGTAATTTATTTGAGTGAGCGATCGCCCGTAATTATCCGCATTCTTAAAGTAAATTTTTTTGAAGTCAAAGATTGCCGAATGTAAATAACCGAACTAATACGGGTGCGTCATCTGTTGTATTTGTATAATTTATGACTTTCACTATTACTTTTGAACACAAACTCGAAAAATGTTTGATCGTAATCGCCAAATATTCCGACGGGTTTGTGTTGTTGGGATGCTGCAGGCGATCGCCCCGATCTGTATACACACTTAATGAATTTTGTCAATACGCAATTTACGGGCATTTTACCCCAGTATTCTGCCCTTGTGTATGAGTAGCTTCTGTTTAACGGCCGGATGCGATAATCGCAACTGAACTTAGAAATTCTTCACAAATAGTTTGACTGTGGTACTATCTGGATGGCTGTGAGTAGCTGAGGGAAGCCAAGGGGCTTGATTCCTGTGGTGGTGGAGGAGAATCCAGGAGTGCTAGATAGGATGTCATTGGGATACGCAAACGTTTTCGCCCAGCGAAGTCAACCCGAACCCCTCCGCATTGGGGTGATTGGGGTTGGCAATATGGGCCAGCATCACACGCGAGTTCTGAGCTTGCTAAAAGATATCGAACTCGTGGGTGTTGCAGACATAAATGTAGAGCGGGGAATAGATGTAGCAAGCAAATACCGGGTTCGTTTCTTTGAAGACTACCGAGATTTGCTCGCCCACGTAGATGCAGTTTGCGTCGCCGTTCCAACTCGCCTGCATCACCCTGTGGGGATGTCTTGTCTCCAAGCGGGTGTTCACGTTTTAATTGAAAAGCCGATCGCGGCTAGCATTGCCGAAGCCGAATCTTTGGTCAACGCGGCTGCTGAGGCCCACCGGATTTTACAAGTGGGTCACATCGAGCGCTTCAATCCAGCTTTTCAGGAACTCGGCAAAGTGCTGAAAACTGAAGAGTTACTGGCATTGGAAGCTCACCGGATGAGTCCCTATTCCCAGCGGGCCAACGACGTATCGGTAGTATTGGATTTAATGATCCACGACATCGACTTGCTCTTGGAATTGGCAGATTCCCAAGTGGTGAAGCTGACCGCCAGCGGCAGCAGGGCCTCAGATTCAGGTTATTTAGACTACGTGACAGCGACGTTGAACTTTGCTAACGGCATTGTCGCCACCCTGACTGCCAGTAAGGTGACGCACCGCAAACTTCGTTCAATCGTGGCTCACTGCAAGAATTCTCTGACAGAGGCAGATTTTCTCAACAACGAAATCTTGATTCATCGGCAAACAACCGCCAATTATGTGACCGATTACGGTCAGGTGCTTTACCGTCAAGATGGGTTGATCGAGAAAGTTTACACTAGCAATATTGAACCGCTCCACGCAGAATTGGAGCATTTTATTAATTGCGTGCGGGGTGGAAATCAGCCTTCTGTGGGAGGAGAACAAGCTCTCAAAGCTCTGCGGCTTGCGAGTTTGATTGAGCAAATGGCTCTCGACGGTCAAGCTTGGTATCCGAAAGAGCTAGAGTCTACTTTGCAAGTTAGCTAAATCGAGACAAATCGTGTCGTTTCCGGGTGCTTTTACAGTTTGGGTTTGTTGTTCGTTGAAGAGGGTAACTGTTCCCATGCAACCGGATTCGATGTCAGCCGATTTGAAATTGGACAATTCGGCGTGAGAAGTTCGGTGAGCGCGTGCGTCGAGTTGCGCTCAGTCGAACAATTTTAGACTTTAGATTGACAATCAAGCATCCAGGATACAAGCCCCCGGATTCATTCCAACGCACAAACTCAGGACCCAGAAATAAAAAA
>NZ_JAUBRA010000122.1:0-8524 GCF_036701555.1 Microcoleus sp. Pol10D4 | reverse complement strand
AATGAGTCTGGTAAAATGTTGGTATCATTATTTTTTGGATAGGCAAGCGTGTAACAATTATGCTGCCTATCTTTTTTGAGCACACATTGGCTCAATCCTCACCACCTCTCGGTTTCAGGCTGGTTGTCACCCCCCCAGGTGCGATCGCCTTTATTAGATTCTTCCTTTAATTACAACTTGTCCCAGGTCTGGCAATCTAGACACAGGAGAATAATCAAATTTCCAAACATCAAGCTCAAAAAGTTGACTATGTTCATCTAAATTCAATTCGACAGATACAGGAACTCCATCCTCATCTAAAAATTCAGCTTCAGCGACTGTTCTCCCAAGCCTTCTGTCTGAATTAGCAGCGCAGGATTTGAAGCGGAGGCTACCCATCCCACCATCGTCCATGTCCTCAACAAGCGCAGTGTTTAGTGTTGGTATTATTACTTCAGCAAGTTTATAGTTGGTCATAAGTAGAGCTTTAATCAATGCTGATTCACCGGATTTTAGTAGGCGCATTTTTATTATTGTGGTAGTGTAAGACAACCTTTGAGAGAAGCCTTATTATCATAGGTAAAGGCTAAAAAATTTGATTTTATTGCATTTGCCTTATTCCTTATTCATTCTGCTATACAATGTTAATGACTGATGGTACGATCGCTAAATGCTATCCAGTTGACAATCAAGCAATTGGGTCTCTTGCCCGCGAATCCATCGGTGCAAGCAATCTAAAATATAAAATCAGTTGACATTTTATGAGTATTATGATTTCGATCAATGCCGATCGCATAAACAGTTTAGATTTGTCTCCGGTGCGGACTGTGATTGAAAAGTGGCTGGCCGAAGGAGCGATCGCCCAAAACGAACAACAGCTACAATTTGAAATTGAGTATCCCCGCGAAGAGTTAGATCCGCGAGAAATTTCGGAAATTCCCGAAGCGCGGCTGTGGTTTATTCGCTTGGATGCTTGTTATCCTTGGCTGCCATTTTTGCTGGATTGGAAAGCGGGAGAATTGGCGCGCTATGCCGCGATGTTGGTGCCGCACCAGTTTCACCGAACCCAAGGTATTCAGTACAATCCTGAAGCTTTGGAAATGTTTTTGATGAACAAAATTTTTGTGTTGACTGATTGGTTGAATCAGCAGGGAATTCCCAGTAAATCGAAGTTGATGGCGATGTCGCAGATGTTTGGTTACGATTTGGAGGATGCTTTTTTTGATGTGATTGTGCCGCACAAATAAGCATCGCACTCTAATTAACATAGTTCTAATTAGGTAGACGACTCTATACCTAAAGACTTACGCACAAAGGTAGAAACCCGGTTGCTTCCCTTGTAGGGCGGGCTTTCTAGTCCGCCTGGGAAGCTATAAGTTCCATCCACAACAGCTTAATTAAGCTTAACAGCAACCGCAATCAGACTTTAATACAATCCTTAAACCAGCGCGCCTCAAAAAATTGTTGCTGGACTTCAGAATTTTCTCAGAATTGAGAGTTAGTTTAAATAGACAACGATCGCCCGATTCAATCGATCGAGGAAATTTACCATGACAACAGATTACCTCATCGTCGGCAGTGGTTTATCAGCACTGGTTTTCGGAGCTTTGATGGCAAACTCCGGCAAAACCGTACACATCCTCGAAGCTCACGAGCATCCCGGAGGCTTTGGTCACACCTTTACGATGGCCAACAAATACACATTTAATGCCCAATTCCACTACGTTTGGGACTGCGGCGAAGGACATACAGTCAATCGAGTTCTCAAAAAGCTCGGTCTCGATCGAGATGTCACCTTTGAACGGTACGATCCGAATGGCTACGACCACATGAGAATGCCTGGATATGCGCTCGATATTCCCTCGGAACCAGAGGAACTGATCCGCAGATTGTCGGCGCTGTTTCCCGAAGCGGGCGAGAGAATTAGCCAATTCGTCAACGAAGTCGAGAAAACCGGCAACGGACTCAGAAAACTCGCTCCTCCCGTCAAACCAATTGAATTAGTCAAAAATTTCGGTGACGTATTCTGTGCTGTCCAACACCTCAACAGTACACTTCAGGACGTTTTCGACAAGTTCCAACTCCCGCAAGCCGCCCAAACCCTATTAGCCCTGCAATGGCCAGACTTTTTGCTGCCGCCAAATCAGCTTTCTTTCTATGCTTGGATTGCCTTGTTTAGAGGCTATCAAGAAGGTGCATTTTACCCGACGCAGCATTTTGAAGATGTCATCAATTCTTTAGTTAATGTCATTGAATCCAACGGGGGGAAAGTTCTATTAAATCATGAAGTCACGAATTTTAGGGTAACAAACAGAACAGTAACTGGTGTTGAAGCGATGGATTTGACCACCCATCAAACCCATGAATTCACGGGCGACACGGTGATTTGCAACCTTGACCCGAAAAGAGCTGCCAAGATGATTGGAGAGGAACAGTTCTCTAAAACAGTGCGACGGAAACTCAACTATGAGTATTCTGCATCTAACTACATGGTGTACTGCGTTGTCAAAGATATCGATCTCCGAGACTATGGATTTGGCAAATGGAATACGTTTCATTCGGAACACCTGGATCTAAATGAAGCGTTTGCTCAAATGTATGAGCAAAATGATTTTTCTCGTCCGAGCTTTGCAATTACAACGCCAACTTTACTGACGGAAGCGCGGCGGGATTGTCCTGAAGATTGTCAAATTGTCGAATTTCTGACTGTTGCTAATTACAGCTATTTTAAACAGCTTTGGGAGAGCGATCGCAAAGCTTACAGACAGAAGAAACAAGAGATTCTGGACTCGATTTTAGATGTTGTGGAAAAACACTATGTTCCGAATTTCCGCAAACACATGGTCTTTCATATTACCGGAAGTCCGACGACTAACGAGCGCTTCTGTTGGTGTCCTAACGGTAATTCCTACGGTTCCAGCCTGACGCCACGCAACATGGGAGTCGATCGACTAAATCATGAAACATCCCTCAACAATTTCTACTTCTGCAACGCCTCGTCGGGCTATCCAGGCTTTGCACCGACATTTTGGACGGGCGCGCTGCTTTATCAACGTTTATCCGGCGATGCGATTTTAGGCTAAGGAAAATTAGCAATTGGTTATTTTCCTTTTTCTCTAGTTCCTTGGCAAAGCCAAGGAATGAATTTCACTCTTGCCCTGCCTCCTCTTAAAAATCTCTCGTTTCTGCTCTCATTATCTCGTTCCTTGGCAGAGCCAAGTAATGAATTTCTGGAGGCTCTGCCTCCTCTTAAAAATGACGAGGCACAGCAACAGTGAAATGCGTTCCGAGGTTCTATCTGGAAACGAGAATTTCTTCCTTCTTCCTGACATCCGTTACATCCGTTACAGAATCCGTTGCCGAACTTCCTTCTTCCTGACATCCGTTACATCCGTTACATCCGTTACATCCGTTACATCCGTTACATCCGTTACATCCGTTACAGAATCCGTTGCCGAACTTCCTTCTATCAATCTAGGAGTGAACTATGAGAATTGCAATTATTGGGGGCGGAGCGAGCGGTATGGCAGCAGCCTACTGGCTCGATAAACAGGGACATCACGTCACTGTATTAGAAAAGCAGCCGATTTTAGGCGGACACATTCGGACGCTTAACAAAAATGTTGCACCCAATCAATCTGAGTGCAATGAAATATTAGAAAATGGTGTACTAGAATTTCCGACTGTGTTTTACAATTTCGTGGCTTTTATGCAGGAGCTAGGCGTTGAATTAGAACCCGTGCAGATTGGTTCCGCGCTATTTCTTAAAGATGGCGATCACTTTTTGTCTAAGGTCTCTATCCGGAAAAATTTTACCGGAATCCAACGCCTGATCGAGTATTTGCGGCTGGATAGTCTATACGCTCGTTCGGCTGCATTTATTTTAAAAATGCGGTTTGCTAAACAGCACGATTTCTACGATGTGCCACTTTCTGAGTCTTTGAAAAGCTCGTGCGTCCGCAATTATTGGCTGAAGTTGCTGACGATGTACAGCTACTCGATACCGTTTGAATTGCTCGACAATTTTCCGGCCGAATTGGCGCTGCCTGTTCTGCGCGACTATGCCATGGTCAACTGGGTGAGGATTAAAGGCGGGGTGTATTCTTACATTGAAAAGATTCTAGAGCGGTTTAAGGGCGATATACGGCTGAATGTGGAGATTGCCCAGACTTTCAGAAGTGCTGATGCTGTAAAAATTGTGCTTTCTAATGGGGAGAGTCAGGAATTTGATAAGGTGGTTTTTGCGATGCCACCAGACCAAGTGATGAGGCTGTTGTCTGATCCGACGGAGGCGGAAACGAAGCGGTTTTCGGCGTGGGAACCCAATTATGCAACCACTGTACTGCATTCGGATACATCGATGTACGATCGCTACGGTATCCGCAAGTTATCAGAATTTGATTTTTTCGAGACGGACAAGGGATGGGGCTATAATGCGAGCTTGAATCAACTTTGCGGCATCTCCTCCCCACGAGAGTACAGTTTAGCTTTTCATCTGGAAGAGTCGATCGCCCAAAAAAACATTATTCACATTCAGAAACATCACACGCCGCTGTACAATGTCGAGTCTTTTCGATATCGAGATGAAGTTATCGAGACTAATGGCGAGAACAACACTTATCATGCGGGAGCTTATTTGGGGAATGGTTTGCACGAAGGAGCTATTACCTCTGCTTTGCGAGTCGCAAAATTAATTGGGTGAGATCAATTGTGATGCTACAAACTCTCGCAAATATCAGTAAATTTCTTGCCGGTGCAACTCTCTCACAAAAGTAATGATGTCTGCATCAAAAGTTAAACCAATGCGAGAGTCGTCCACTCGGATGCGAAATTAATTTTTGGCCTTGCCTAAGCTGCGACCCCACGTGCAGCAGTTAAGTAGACATCATTGCTCAAAGATGGTGGCATTGTTGATCCGGCTAACTGAGTACCCTCAAAGTTGGTTCCCGTGAATGTTGCCCCGCTCAAGTCGGCTTCGCTCAAGTCTGCATAGCACAGCCTAGCCCAATCGAGGTTTGCCTGCACCAAAGAAACTCCCACCAGATTTGCCCTGGTTAAATCTGCTCCCATCAACTTGACGCCCCGCAACTGAGCCCCGCTGAGATTGGCAGCTAACAAGTTCGAGCCTTCCAGGTTTACCCCGTTTAGTTTGGCTTCGCTCAGGTTGACGCCATTGAGATCCGTCCTGCTCAGGTCGATGCCATTGATGTAAGCTTTCCTGAGATAGATGCCTGTTAATTGAGCGCCAAAAAGCTTTGCACCGCTGAGTTTTGCCCCTCCGCAGTTTGCCCAGTTGAGATTGGCTCCCGTGAGGTTGGCGCCCCGCAGGTTGATGAATTGCAGGTCGGCTGTACACAAATTGGCGTTCCAGAGGATGGCGCTCCGCAGGTTGCTACCGATGAGTTGGGCGCCACTCAACTTTGCTCTGGGCAATTTTGCTTTGACGAGGAAAGCTCCGCTGAGATTGGCTTTTGTAAGCTCTGCATCCGCTAGTCTGGCTTGGCCCATTTTGGCAAAACTCAGATTGGCCCTGTAAAGGTTTGCGCCGTTGAGTTCTGCTTTGGTCAGATGCGCCCGACTCAGGTTAGCTCCCGACAGGTTAGCCCTCGAAAGGTTTACGCCAACCAACATAGCTCCGCTGAGGTTTGCTCCGCTGAGGTTTGCGTCAGCAAAGTCTCTGTTTCCATTTTCGTATTCTTTGAGCAGCTCGGTTACTTCCATACGGGTCACATTCCTAATAGCGGAAATTTATCTAGAAATAAACACTCTTTATAAGTATTTTATCTCAAAGAGAGCGGACGCGCTCTCACTTTCAAGAAAGCTGACAATTAACTTGATATTTATACATATACTTTGTGCTTTTCCCAGAATCCCGACCGTTTTGAGGTCATAGTCTGAAACCCTTGATTTATCGTTGGTTTCTAGTATGCTTCGGCAAGGGTTGCGATCGTACTGAGATTCGTGAAACCGTTATTCTCGGTAGGTAAGCCATCAAACACTGTCCGAAGTGTTAATCAATAGTTAAAATCAATATTCTTGTTGTCCACTGTGGCTCACAGCTTTTTTAAACCGAGACTGCAAATTTGTTGTTGTTTTTCCGTCAGGTGTCGCGAAGGCTGGCATGGTCATAGCTACATATTTTATCTACTGTCATTTTTTATTAAAATTAAATGTCGAACAAGAGCTTAATCAGCGAGATTTTTCTCGGTTGTCTCGCAGCAGTTAGACGATCGTGCTTTTCAAGATTTCCTTTAGTCGATCGGGCTGAAAAGTAATTTCAGACATTGTACTTCTGAGGGATTTATCGATCGACCTAACGGTAGAGGCTATTCGCTCAAAACCTAGCGGATAATATACAGCAGATTGTACAAAACCAACAGCGAGTAATTTCTGTATACGATCGCCCTCTCTACTGGCAGTTAGGCAGATGTGTCAATCTATGTTATGCTGAGTCAAAATTGAGGAAAGATCATGTCAAAAGAAAGAAGAAGCAACAAAGAAGTCAAAAAGCCAAAGAAACAACCTGATGGTGTTGCTAAGCCGAAGGATGACAAAAAAAATTATGGTAGCACGGACGGCCGCAAGTAGAGATAGCTGGCACTCTCGGAACTGTAATTAATTTTGTTTAAGTTTTATTAGTATCAATCTTTAACAAATTTAAATATCCTTTTTTGGGATAATCCGAAAACAGGTTTATTATATTTAGGGAATATGCAGTGCTAAACCCAAAGTATAATGAAATCTGTTTTTAGTAAGGAATATGAAACCTTCCGTTGCTGTATGATTGCGGCTCGTAAAGAAGCGCAACTAACTCAAGAGTCTGTTGCTAAATCTCTTAAAAAGCCCCAGTCCTTCGTAGCCAAATATGAAAACGGTGAACGACGGTTAGATGTAATTGAGTTTCTGTTAGTTGCTCATGTAATTGGTGTAGACCCTTGCGATATTATTAGGAAAATTTCACAAAAAATATCTGAAGCATCTTGTGAGAGCGAGATATGAATACGCAAGATGTAATCAGACTTGCATCCCAATATCTATATCGCTTATCGGGTAACACTTTCGACGTTTTAGATGTATCTAAACCTGTTACCGTAGATGCAGCGGTGAACCTGTCTAAAGTTATCTCAAAGCTTTCGCCTTTAGTCGGAAATTTAATCGAATTTAACCCCGTTGAATGCTTGAATCAACAAAATGAGTTCGCTGAATTTGGAAAGTGGTATAGGCAAGATCTGGGCTTTCCAGATACTATTTTCCTCGGCATAGTTCAACCAACGCCAGGATTAGAAATTAAAGCGTGGTTCCCACTAGCAACAGAGATAACAGCACGTTTCAAAGATAGTCAAAATCACTTTAGCTTCAATCAGACCTATGTTGCTATTCTGGCATGGCTATCCGATAAAATCATTTACGGCAAGCCTCGCATTCTTGATGTGTGCGTTGTCTCTGGTTTATCGGTAGCTGTAGCGAGAGATACCCACTATCACAATCCGCCGGATTATCTTGTTTTAGAGCCGGAAGATACAACTCAAAGAACAACAAATTTGCAACAAACAAACACCAGTGGATATAAATTCCAAGGCTCTGCTGAGGAGTTTTTAGAAGCTGAGAAAATAGTTGATTCATGGGGTACTCAAGGAAAAGTCTACAAACCAACTAGAGAGTATCAGCGGCTTCTGCCGGAGCTACGGATACGCTATGAATATAGACTAGATACAAATTTTGCAAAGATGGACAGAATTGTACATCCAGGCATTGAGGAATTTAAGCGACGTGTCTACAATACTGAAGTTTCCGGTATGACCGTTGGTCGGTGGAATAAGCTTTTATCAAGTCGCCTAGAAGGCAGCATCAAGAAATCCCTACAAGATTATCTACAGATTAGAGAAGAGAGTATTGATGAAATTATTGATTAAATCTCTGTACACCATAGTAGAAATAGTCGGGGTCTATCTCGCAAGAAAAGGCTTTTCGTTTTAGTTTACGTGCTGACAAAGCTGCACTAAAAAGTCCACCAAAAGGTTCCCATATAACATCGTTTTCATCGCTCGATGCCTCAACAATAAGGTTCATCAGATCCAGAGGTTTTTGGTTGAGATGTAATGCTTTTCCAGAGATAGTTTTAACTCTCTCATCGCCCCGTAAAGCTTGACGCTCCCAAACGTTTGTAAAACCGTGAGGGCATCTAAATTTCGATCGCATCTTGCTCCATTCTTGTCCCGTTAGAGGCTGATTGCCATCCAGCGAAAAGTATGGTTTTCCTTGAGGACTACCATACTCATTTGCATAGTTCACTAGCCTTTCAAACATCTCGGTCGGAGGGAAATACCACAAATGCCCTTGATCGAAGTATTTCCTGGTTGCTGCATCCACCACCCCGCAAGCATTATTGGCCCGTCGTAACGGCAACCCTGAGCATTTCCACTCTCGCAATAACCACGCCTTTAAGGTAAGTTCATTAACTGTTACTTCTGCTATACAAATACTAGACAAGTCTAGACATTTGCTTCTTACTTCATCGGGAGCATGGGAGCGGTTATCCCTCAGT
>NZ_JAUBRA010000121.1:0-8861 GCF_036701555.1 Microcoleus sp. Pol10D4 | reverse complement strand
GTATTGTACAATACGCGAGCGGGGACGCTCGCACTACAATAAAAAAAATGCTTTTTACAAAACTGAGATGCTCCCCAGATGAAGCCCAATTGTTTTTAATAATACAGCTAAAATATTGTCGTAATAAATTCCTTTATGTTAAGAGAATCGCTAAAAATTTTGTAGCGGCTTTTGCTTCTATCTTAAAGGGAATCAAGCACAAAAGCCAGCCCAAAATAAACATTCCTAAGATTGGTAAAAATATGGCTCCCACGGATGGTTCTACTAACCAAGCAAATAAAGCAAACATTCCAATACTGCCAGTTGTCCACAGCCAAAGAATTAGAAATCCTATAACTGTTTTATGTAAACTCATCCTAATTTTGATGGAACAACCGAACTGTTGATTATGTATATCTCCTTGTATAATTGGGAACAATAAATGTCTACCGATGATGATGCGATTAATTTTGAAGGTTTTGCCAGAAATCGTTCCTTCATAGGGTTTCGCAGGTGGCTGGCTAAAGGGTATAATAATTCTAAAAACTTTGGGAGAAGTAACAACTTCGTCCAACCTGCGTAAAACTTCCGAATAAGTTAAACTGGTGGTAATTGTTAAACTCTCAAAAGGAATCAATGACCTAAAAAATTTGACAATCTTGAGCATAAGTTTTATCCGGCTGTTCAATATTTGTTGCTGGTATTAATGCCTCTTCTCTAAAAAAGTTTTCCCTGACAACACCGCGAAATACCAGTATACTGCAAAATAAACATTTAGATGGGATGAGTGTTTTTCACGCGATGTCAAAATTAATTCCACAATCTCCGATGAAACTGAGACACTATCTATTTTTGCTCAAAGGTCGATCGATTCTTAGCCTCACCCTGGGCATAATTTCCGCGATAGGGAGCATTTCGCCAGTATTTGCCGAACCTCCGCGTAATCCAGACAATGCAGAAACTTGCGACATTTTAGTAGCAGGCGGCGGGCTCGCAGGTGCTGCTACCGCTTACGAAGGTTTGCTGGCGGGGCGCACAGTTTGCCTCACTGAAATTACTGACTGGGTAGGCGGTCAAATTTCCTCCCAGGGAACTTCCGCACTCGATGAAAGAGAGACTCAGCGATCGCTCTTATTTTACCCCCGTGGCTACCTAGAATTGCGGGAGCGGATCAAGGAACATTACGGCAGGCTAAATCCCGGAGGCTGTTGGGTTAGCTATTCGTGTTTCATGCCCTACGACGGTCACAAAATTCTATTTAACATCTTGCAGGATGCCGCTAGAAAAGGCAAAGGCACGCTGAAATGGTTTCCCAATACAGTTATTAAAGAACTAGGAATTACTCCTGCTGTGGCGGGGAATACGGTAGGGGGTCAACAAATTAAAAGTGCGATCGCCATTCAACACAAACCGGCCGCCAACACCCCGCCAATCAACACCGAAACTCTTTCTCAGACTATCGAAGATGCCTATCGCTACGAAAATTCGCCGCGATTTAACAAAACTATTATTCGGTTTATTCCTAAAGCATCTGCAACCTCCCCTAACCCCAGAAGAGGGGGGAATTCCACAAGTTCCTCCCCTTCTGGCAGTAGGGGAGGTGCTGATTGGTATGTTGTAGATGCCACTGAAACAGGAGAATTGATCGGACTTGCGGATGTTCCCTACCGCCTCGGAATTGACCCGCGTTCCCCTCTTGAACCTTCCTCCGCCAGCCCAACCGGCGACGCTTACTGCACTCAAGGTTTTACCTACACCTTTGCGATGCAGGCAACGAAGGAACCGCAGCAGCATCAAGTGCCGTCTTTTTATCAACAATACGCTCCTTACTACAGTTACGAATTGCAGAGATTGGCTAGCTTTCCTTTAGTTTTCACCTACCGCCAAATCAGGAGCATGAGACCGGATCAAAAGCGACCTTCAGACCCTAAGCAATACCCGATTTATCCGGGGGATATTTCGATGCAAAACTGGACTTGGGGCAATGACTATCGTCCCGGCAATTCTCAAGATAATTTAATTTACACTCGCGAGCAGTTGTCAGCAGATGGTCAACTGCAACCGGGGGGATGGATGGGCGGTTTGCGAACGGAAACTTTGCGAAGAGGAGAGGAAAATGCCAAAGGATTTTTCTACTGGCTGGTAACAGGAACTACTGACTCGCAGTTAGGAGAAGGAGTCAAAAAGCCTAATCCAAACAATCGTTTTTTGAGCGGGTTGGATTCGCCGATGGGGACGGCGCACGGACTTTCTAAATATCCTTATATGCGGGAGGGCCGGCGTATTATTGGCCGGCCGAGTTTCAATCAGCCTCAAGGTTTTACGGTGTGGGAAGTTGATATGTCTCGCACTGACTTTACGGCTGATTTTTATCGCCAGAATTTGTCGGAGGAAGAGTATCGCAATTTGTGGTTGGCTGTGGGTGGTTTGAATGCGCCGGCTTTGGCCGTGGGAAGTCAATCTGTTGAGGATACAACATCGCGATCGCGCGCTACGATTTATCCTGATTCTGTGGGTATCGGTCATTATGCGATCGACTTTCACCCCTGCATGACTAACAGTCCCCCGGAAGCACCAGGAAATACCGAACGCGAAGGCACTCGCAAAGGTCAAGGGCAAGCTTATCCGTTCCAAATTCCGCTGCGGGCAATGATTCCTCAGAAAATTGACAATATGTTAGTGGCGGGTAAAAGTATTGCTGTTAGCCACACAGCGGCGGCTGCTTATCGAGTGCATTCTTTTGAATGGTCTGCCGGTGCGGCGGCGGGAGTTACGGCTGCCTTTTCCCTAGAAAAGGGGATTTTACCTTATGAATTAGTGGACGAATTGCCATCCCGCGAGCCGAACTTGGAAGTGTTGCAGTTGCGGTTGCAACAAAATGCTAATCCGATCGCCTTTCCGGGTACTTCTATTTTCAATAGTTCGTGGCAAAATTGGAAATAATGGCAGTTGGTAATCTGTAGGGCGGGCAGGATGCCCGCCGCACAATAAAATTCACTCTTTGTGGAACAGGCTTTCGGGCCTGTTCCTGACGCCCCACAATTAACTCGTTACCAGGAAGAGCCTGCTAACCAGTATAAAATAACAAATAACTAAAGAGTTGATAAACAGCAATTTGTCATCTATCTTTCGATAGAAGCAATCAGACACTGCTTTAGTCGGATAATATCAATAATCTCAAAAATATTCCCCCCTTCCCCTTCAAACTCGTCAAAGGTAACGGTCATGTCAACTGCACAGATAACAAGCCCCAATTCCAATAATGGTTATGCCAAACAGTTACTTAGAACCTTAGTCGCAGTCAAAAAAGGGGACTTTTCAGTTCGGATGCCCATAGACCAGACCGGTCTAGCGGGAAAAATTGCTGACGAACTTAACGACATTATCGAGCTCAATCAGAAAATGGCGGCCGAACTCGATCGGATCGGCACAGTTGTCGGTAAAGAAGGCAAAATCGCCCAGCGAGCCACCATCGGCAGCGCCGAGGGGTCATGGGCAGCTAGCGTCAACTCTGTCAATACCCTAATTACAGATTTAGTGCAACCAACATCTGAAACCGCCAGAGTAATTCGGGCCGTAGCAAAAGGAGATTTATCGCAAACCATCGCCCTAGAAATAGAAGACAGACCCCTCAAAGGAGAATTCCTCCAAACAGCGCAAATTGTTAACACAATGGTAGACCAGTTGAGTTCATTTGCGTCGGAAGTAACGCGGGTGGCTAGGGAAGTAGGAACAGAAGGGAAATTAGGCGTCCAAGCTGAAGTTAAAGGAGTTGCCGGAACCTGGAAAGATTTAACGGATTCAGTTAACTCAATGGCCGGGAATCTTACGGCACAGGTGCGGAACATTGCCGACGTGACGACTGCTGTGGCAAATGGCGATTTATCCAAGAAAATTACAGTAGATGTTAAAGGTGAAATTCTCGAACTGAAAAACACGATTAACATCATGGTGGATCAGTTAAATTCCTTCGCATCTGAAGTAACGCGGGTGGCGAGAGAAGTGGGTTCCGAAGGCAAACTCGGCGGTCAAGCAGAAGTTAAAGGAGTGGCGGGAACTTGGAAGGATTTAACGGATAGCGTTAACTTCATGGCAGGCAGTTTGACAGCCCAAGTGCGGAACATTGCGGAAGTGACAACCGCTGTGGCAAAGGGCGATTTATCCAAGAAAATTACCGTCGATGTTAAAGGCGAAATTCTCGAACTCAAAAACACCGTCAACACGATGGTTGACCAGTTAAATTCCTTCGCATCTGAAGTAACTAGGGTTGCTAGGGAAGTGGGAACCGAAGGGAAGTTAGGCGTGCAAGCTGAAGTGCAGGAAGTAGCAGGAACCTGGAAAGATTTAACGGATTCAGTTAACTCAATGGCGGGGAATTTAACAGCACAAGTTCGCAACATTGCTGAGGTGACAACGGCGGTTGCTAACGGTGATTTATCTAAAAAAATTACGGTACAGGTTAAAGGCGAAATTTTAGAACTGAAAAACACCATTAACGTGATGGTGGATCAGCTTAATTCCTTTGCATCAGAAGTAACCAGGGTTGCTAGGGAAGTGGGTTCCGAAGGTAAACTCGGCGGTCAAGCAGATGTCCGAGGCGTAGCAGGAACTTGGAAGGATTTAACGGATTCAGTTAATTTTATGGCGGGTAGTTTGACAGAGCAAGTACGGAATATTGCGGCTGTTACTACTGCGGTGGCAAATGGCGATTTATCCAAGAAAATTACTGTAGATGTTAAGGGTGAAATTCTGGAGTTAAAAAATACCGTCAACACGATGGTGGATCAGTTGAATTCCTTTGCGTCGGAAGTAACTAGGGTTGCCAGAGAAGTAGGAACCGAAGGGAAATTAGGGGTGCAAGCTGAAGTTAAAGGAGTTGCTGGAACTTGGAAAGATTTAACGGATTCAGTTAACTCGATGGCGGGGAATTTAACAGCACAAGTGCGTAACATTGCCGAAGTGACAACGGCTGTAGCAAATGGTGATTTATCTAAAAAAATCACAGTAGATGTGAAAGGGGAAATTCTCGAACTGAAAAACACGATTAACATCATGGTGGATCAGTTGAGTTCCTTCGCATCAGAAGTAACCAGAGTTGCTAGGGAAGTAGGAACGGAAGGTAAATTAGGTGTGCAAGCTTACGTGCGGGGTGTAGGGGGAACTTGGAAAGATTTAACTGATAATGTTAACTTGATGGCGGGGAATTTGACGGCGCAGGTGCGGAATATTGCGGAAGTGACGAAAGCGGTGGCAAATGGCGATTTGTCTAAGAAAATCACCGTCGATGTCAAAGGCGAAATTCTGGAGTTGAAAGATACTATTAACGTGATGGTGGATCAGCTTAATTCCTTCGCTTCTGAGGTAACGCGGGTGGCGCGGGAGGTGGGAACTGAGGGTAAATTGGGCGGTCAAGCTGAGGTGAAAGGAGTTGCGGGAACTTGGAAAGATTTAACCGACAACGTAAACTCGATGGCGGGAAATTTGACAGCGCAAGTGCGGGGTATTGCTAAGGTTGTGACGGCGGTGGCGAATGGCGATTTGAAGCGCAAATTAATGCTGGAAGCTAAGGGAGAAATTGCGACTCTGGCAGATACGATTAACGAGATGATTGATACGCTGGCGACGTTTGCCGATCAAGTTACTACAGTGGCGCGGGAGGTTGGAATTGAAGGGAAATTGGGCGGCCAGGCGAAGGTTCCGGGCGCGGCGGGGACGTGGCGAGATTTGACGGATAATGTGAATGAATTGGCTGCGAATTTGACTACTCAACTGCGGGCGATCGCCGAAGTGGCAATTGCTGTTACCAGAGGCGATTTAACGAGGTCAATTTCCGTCGCCACTGAAGGAGAAGTTGCGATTGTTAAGGACAACATTAACCAGATGATCGCCAATCTGCGGGAGACGACGCAGAAGAATACTGAGCAAGATTGGCTGAAAACCAACCTTGCTAAGTTCACTAGAATGCTACAAGGTCAGCGGGATTTAGAAACTGTTTCTAAACTAATTCTCTCAGAATTGACGCCCCTGGTTTCTGCTCAGCATGGCGTATTTTTTATGATGGAAGGTGTGGAGCATGATCCGTTTCTCAAACTCTTAAGTACCTACGCATACCGCGAACGCAAACAGTTAGGAAATAGATTCCATTTAGGCGAAGGTTTGGTAGGACAGTGCGCCCTGGAAAAGGAACGAATACTGTTGACTGAAGTGCCGGAAAACTACGTTAAGATTGGATCGGGTCTGGGAGAAGCTACGCCGTTGAATGTCGTGGTTTTACCCGTATTATTTGAGGGAGAAGTGACGGCAGTAATCGAGTTAGCTTCGTTCCGCCGCTTCAGCGAAATACACTTGACGTTTCTCGACCAACTTACAGAAAGTATCGCCATTGTTTTAAATACAATTGCGGCGAGTATGCGGACGGAAGAGTTGCTAAAACAGTCACAGTCTTTGGCAGAAGAGTTGCAAACGCAGCAAAAAGAACTAACGGAAACTAACAAGCGTCTCGAACAACAAGCGCAGTCGCTCCGTGCATCGGAGGAACTGTTGAAGAGTCAGCAGGAAGAGTTGCAACAAACGAATGAAGAACTAGAAGAACAAGCTGAATTGCTAGCGCTGCAAAATAAGGAAGTTGAGCGGAAAAACCGAGATATAGAACAGGCGAGGGGGTTGTTGGAAGAAAGAGCCGAACAGTTGGCTCTAACTTCTAAGTATAAGTCGGAGTTTCTGGCAAATATGTCTCACGAGTTGCGAACTCCGCTGAATTCGCTGTTGATTCTGGCTCGATTGCTTTCTGACAATACTGAGGGTAATTTGACTCAGAAGCAAGTTGAATACACGCGCACAATTTACTCGGCGGGAAATGATTTGCTGGGGCTGATTAATGACATCTTGGATCTCGCTAAGATTGAATCAGGCACGATGTCGGTGGAAATTGAGCAAGTGTTGTTTGGGGACTTGCGAGATCATTTGGATCGAACTTTCCGCCAAATCGCCCAGGATAAGAAGTTGAGTTTTAAAATTGATCTTGAGGGTGGGTTGCCAAAAGGTCTCTATACTGATGCTAAGCGGCTGCAACAAGTTTTGAAGAATCTCCTCTCGAATGCGTTTAAGTTTACAGAGCGAGGTGAGGTAAAATTGTGTGTCGAAGTAGCGCGGGAAGGGTGGAGTTTAGAGATAGAAAGTTTAAGGAATTCCCCTACTGTTTTGGCTTTCTCAGTTAGCGATACGGGGATTGGGATTTCTGCTGAAAAACACCGGGTTATTTTTGAGGCTTTCCAACAAGCTGATGGTAGCACTAGCCGCAAATACGGGGGAACGGGCTTGGGTTTGTCAATTAGTAGAGAAATTGCTAATTTGTTAGGGGGAGAAATTCAATTGACAAGTCGCCCTGGTGAGGGTAGTAGGTTCACGCTTTATCTGCCGCAAACTTACCAAGAATCCCGAATAATGAATGATCAGGAATCGGGAATGGCCAAGCAAATAGCTCAATTGCCATCGGCTATTTCTTCAGCAGTTCCTTCGCCGAATTTCAACTTGCCGATCGCGCCTTACCCCTCACCTTTAATCTTAGATGACCGAGAAAATATTGAGAATGACGATCGCGTGCTGTTGATTGTCGAGGATGATGTAAACTTCGCTCGGATTCTGTTGGATATGGCGCAGGAACAGGGTTTCAAAGGTTTGGTGGCTTTGCGAAGCGATATCGGTTTGGCGATGGCGCGAGAGTTCAAGCCAACTGCGATTATGCTGGATCTAAATTTGCCTGTGATGGATGGCTGGACAGTGCTCGATCGCTTGAAGCACGACCCAAGTACGCGCCACATTCCGGTTCACATTGTATCAGTTGAAGAAGGGCGGCAGCGCAGTTTGCAGTTAGGGGCGATCGCGTACCTACAAAAGCCTGTCAGTCGCGAAGCTTTGAGCAAAGCTTTAACTGATATTAAGGGGTTTGTGGAGAGGCCCGTGAAGAATTTGCTAGTTGTGGAAGACGACGAAACACAGCGTCTGGGCATTGTGGATTTAATCGGCAATCACGATGTTTCTACAACGGCTGTGGGGAGTGGTGCAGAGGCGCTAGAAACTTTGAAATCGGGGCATTTTGACTGCATCGTCCTCGATTTGGGACTGCCAGATATGACTGGTTTTGAACTGATTGAGCAGATCAAGCAAGATGCTACTTTGAAAAGTCTGCCGATTATTATTTATACGGGCAAAGAGTTGACTAGAACAGAAGAAACTCAACTCAAGCGCATGGCGGAAACAATTATTGTTAAAGATGTGCGATCGCCGGAACGTTTGTTAGATGAAACAGCTTTGTTTTTGCACAGAGTCCAAGCAAATTTGCCGGAACCGAAGCGCCAAATGCTAGAGCAATTGTATCAAACAGATTCGACGCTCACGGGCAAAACAGTCTTGATAGTTGACGACGATATGCGGAATATTTTCGCCCTCACGAGTATGCTGGAGCGCCATAAGATGAAAATTGAGTATGCTGAGAATGGCAGAGAGGGCATTGCTAAATTGCAAAATACGCCTGAGATAAATATTGTGTTGATGGACGTGATGATGCCAGAGATGGACGGTTACGAAACAATGCAAGCAATTCGTAATATGCCTCAATTTGCTTCCTTGCCAATGATTGCTCTGACTGCGAAAGCTATGAAGGGCGATCGGGAAAAATGTATCGAAGCTGGTGCGTCTGACTACATTACCAAACCTGTTGATACGGAACAGTTGCTCTCCCTGCTGCGTGTCTGGCTTTATAGATGAAAGAAGTCATTAGTCATTAGTCATTAGTCATTAGTCAGCAGTCATTAGTCAACAGTCAACAGTCAACAGTCAACAGTCAACAGTCAACAGTCAACAGTCAACAGTCAACAGTCAAC